>NZ_AMFQ01000091.1:0-214 GCF_000335555.1 Acinetobacter sp. WC-743
TCAATGTACTTGAAGCGTATTACGATAAAACTCAAATTGACAATCAAAGCCGAACTCAAAACTGGCTTATTGAGCAAACAGTCGCACCCTTGAAACAAGGCGAGCGAATCAACAGTGATCAAATGCAGCAACAGCTCAAATTGCTCAATCGATTAAAAGGAGTGAACACTCGCAATGTCCTAAGTCCAGGAACCACAGTGGGCAGTAGCCAACT
>NZ_AMFQ01000092.1:0-313 GCF_000335555.1 Acinetobacter sp. WC-743
GCACCATCATTAATTCCTGAAGCATTACCCGCAGTTACCGTACCTTCTGCTTTCACCACACCTTTTAATTTTTGCAAGGCTTGCAATGTGGTTGACGCTCGTGGGTGCTCATCTTGATCCACCACAAAGCATCACCTTTACGCTGAGGAATGGTCACAGCAACAATTTCTTGTTTAAAAAAGCCCTGTGCCTGTGCTGCTGCTGTACGTTGCTGGCTGTTCAATGCAAACTGATCTTGATCAGCACGGTTGATGTTGAATTGCTCAGCCACATTTTCAGCCGTTTGTGGCATGGTTTCTACACCATACATGTC
>NZ_AMFQ01000093.1:0-2087 GCF_000335555.1 Acinetobacter sp. WC-743
AGCGAATAGTTTAAATACGACCTATAACGGCAAAAACCAAACAGCATCAGGCTTTAGTGCAACAGGTTTGGTCAATGGTGAAACTGAATCTGTACTTTCTGGTGTACAGCATCCTAACGCTAAAGATGCAGGCAGTTATACAATAAAGCCAATGGCGTTGATAAAAACTACGATCTACCTTTGTCGATGGGGCTTGATATTGCCAAAGCCAAAGCACTACGCAATAGTTAAAACTATAACGGAAAACCAAACAGCATCAGGCTTTAGGCAACAGGTTTGGTCAATGGCGAAGAAAGTTCGGTATTGACAGGTGTCACAGCCTCTGTAACGGCTAAAGACGCAGGCAGTTATACAAACAAAGCCAATGGCGTTGATAAAAACTATGATCTGAGCTTTGTTGATGGAGCATTGGATATTGCCAAAGCCAAAGCGACTGTAACGGCGAATAGTTTAAATACGACCTATAACGGTAAAGACCAAACAGCATCAGGCTTTGTGCAACAGGTTTGGTCAATGGCGAAGATAGTTCTGTATTGACAGGTGTCACAGCATCTGTAACGGCTAAAGATGCAGGCAGTTATACAAACAAAGCCAAAGGTGTTGATAAAAACTATGATCTGACCTTTGTCGATGGGGCTTTGGATATTGCCAAAGCCAAAGCGACTGTAACGGCGAATAGCGTATCATCTGTTTATAATGGACAAAATCAAACAGCGTCAGGCTTTACTGCAACAGGGTTAGTCAATGGCGAAGATAGTTCTGTATTGACAGGTGTGACAGCCTCTGTAACGGCTAAAGATGCAGGCAGTTATTCGAACAAAGCCAATGGCGTTGATAAAAACTACGATCTGAGCTTTGTCGATGGTGCATTGGATATTGCTAAAGCTAAAATTAACCAAGTCACAGGAATCACAGCAAATAATCGTGTTTATGATGCCAGTACACAAGCAACGTTGAATACAGCAGCAGCACAATTTACAGGTCAGATCGCAGGTGATGAACTGAAAGTCCTATTAGCAACAGGACAATTCAGTGATAAAAATGTGGGTAATGCCAAACAAGTAAGCATTCAAGGAATTAGCCTAAGTGGTGCAGATGCACATAACTATGAGTTAGTGAATAACACTGCACAAACTACAGCTGATATTAGTCAAGCTAAGATTCAATATATTACAGGCATTCGCGCAAATAATCGCACCTATAATGGATTAACAATTGCTGATTTAGATCTTAGTCATGCCGAGTTCAGTGGCATCTATGCAGGGGATAATCTGAATGTAGCAACAGCAACGGGTCAATTTGACAATGCGACCACAGGGCAAGGCAAAAATGTATTGATTACAGGTTTAAGTCTTGGTGGTTTAGATGCCCAAAATTACACATTGGTGGATACGACCGCGAAAACTACAGCAGATATCTATATGTTGACACCGACGGCTTACTTACAGGCCATTCAATTCAAACGACCGCATTATTTGCCTGAAACACAAAATGCATTAAATACCGTCAATCTTGACGTACGCCAAGGTGGTGTGAACACCACAGGCATTCAAATCTTGGCAGGGGAGCACTAAACAATGAAATTACAACAACATATATTGGCAGCATCTGTAAGTGCTTGTTTCATGTTATTCAGCAACACAAACCATGCAGCACCTGCCCCGAATGCTGGGCAGCTGTTACAACAACAGCAACAAGGGCAAACTCTTGAGCCACAACCTGCAGTGCAGATTGAAAATACCGCAAATCCAATCGCTCCTACGGCAACAGATGTACAAATTCCTGTACGAAAAATTGAAATTATCGGGAATAGCCGTTTTAGCACCCAACAACTCCATCAACTGGTTGTTGATGCCGAAGGTCAGCAACTGACACTAAATCAACTTTGGCAGGTTGCACAAAAGATTAGCACTTACTATCAACAACATGGTTATGGTTATAGTCGTGCTTATCTTCCACAACAAAACTTAAGCAAGGTATTGTACGAATCAATGTACTTGAAGCGTATTACGATAAAACTCAAATTGACAATCAAAGCCGAACTCAAAACTGGCTTATTGAGCAAACAGTCGCACCCTTGAAACAAG
>NZ_AMFQ01000094.1:0-16891 GCF_000335555.1 Acinetobacter sp. WC-743
TAAGTTATAGTATTCCGTGTCAGGAATCTGTCTACTTATCAGCGTCCGCGGAACTGCAGGATTTCTGGCTTTGTTGTTCGCAACGAGGGCTAATTCTGGAGTTCCGTATAAGGCATAATCAATAACGACATCTCGACTGATAATCAGTGCAGTAACTTTAGCCAATCTCGCTGCAATTTCCATGTCAGGAATTTGTCCACTTATTCCAATGATGATGAGAACTGCAGCATTGACTTAGATCGCCAGTGCTCAGTACTGGCTATCATGTAGCTTTTATCGCTTTAGCGCCTTAACTTATTTAAGTGGCGTAACTTGCATAACTTATGCATCCTATTTAGGTGACCTCAGTTATAGTATTCCGTGTCAGGAATCTGTCCACTTATTCCAATGATGATGAGAACTGCAGCAATAAATTATAAAGGCAGGATAGGTGGTTACTTAACCAGCATAAGTTATGTAACTTATGCTAATTCATATTAAAATCACATGAAAGCAATCTTAATTAAAAACTTAGTATGAAAGGGCGTGGTCTTTTGTTTAAAGTGACAATTAACTAAAGGGTTACTTCTTGTATTTAGGAGCATAACCAACTTCTAACAAATAAGAAAAATACTTTCTAACATTATCGCTATCAAGAAGATCACTTGATATCCTTTCCTGAAAGTCTTCTAGAGTCTCTCCACGATGTGCGAAATCATTACCAAATTTTGGATAGTTAGTAATATCACATAGCTTTTTAGCAAAGAATATACATTGCTTAGCTGTCAATTTATAAGTTGGCTCTAAAGGAGCACTTGTACTCGTTTTATTTTGTTCTTTTTCTTCAAACATGAAATGTAATTCTGAAATATTTCTTCCCTCCTTTTTTTGTATATAAGAAACAGTAATATCCGTAAATTTGTTAATTTGATTTAAAGCTACGGTAAGAACCCTTTTTTTAAAGTCTCCCATCTTTTTATATTCATCTTCTATCAATCCGAGTTTTGATCTAAGCTCATCTATAGAAATATATAACTTACCAGTTGATCTCCAACGTATGAGTAACTCATACAGGCGAATAGCATAAATGCTTGTAAGTGGTGAGATTTGTTTAAGTTCATATCTTGTGAACTTTTCTTCAAGTTTTACAAATAAGGGGATAATATCTGGTGCAAAAATTAGTTGGACGCATCCCTCTTCCTTAACATAACCAACTTTTGAAACCCACCTACTTTTGTATATTCCTATTTTTCCAGTTATAGGATCTACTGCTTTATAATTCAAATGCCGTTCAAAAAGATTATCACATGCAGATTGTAACGCTTCATAAGATGCTTGACGTCCTAAATTAAACTGTTTCATGTATTCAGAAGCATGAATCGTAAGTATAGTATCAGAAGTAAGTTCTTTCTCAATTTCTCGAGCAGCAATGATCGCAATTAATATTAGCCTTTGCTCAGATAGATTTAGTGAATACGATGCTTCAACCAAATTATTATCTTTATATACTATGTTACTCATAGGGAGATATATTAAGGAAAATGTTATAAATAGATATATTGACAATACTACTTAACGTCCACAAATGAAAGTATTTTTAATAAAAGAATTTGTCAACTTATGCACAGAATTTGTCAACTTAGAAACAGGAAAAAGTCAACTTATTGGTAGGAATATGTCAACTCAGAAACAGGAAAAAGTCAACTTATTGGTAGGAATTTGTCAACATATACTTCCTGTATCCCTTTGCTAGTCAAGCTTTGAGCAGAGATATAAATAATAAATTTAAATAAATATATATAAATTCAAAAAGACCATTCTTTTGTGGATAACTTTTTTTTAATTTTTTTTTCATGATAGTTGATTACTTCATAAATCACCGTTAAATTATACACAAACAAACTTACGTAACTTACATAAATTATGATTATCTTAGTTGGTGGTGAAAAAGGCGGTGCTGGTAAAAGCTGTTTAGCTCAAAATCTTGCAGTTTACTTACAACAAAGTCAAAGAGACGTCCTCTTATTAGATGCTGACCCTCAAGGAACAACAACAGATTGGGTCAAAGAAAGAGATGAAAACGATGAATTAAATAATATTCCATCAGTACAAGCATCAGGGAATATACGTTCAGTTTTAAAAGATTTAGATAAAAGATACCAAGATATTATCATTGATGCAGGTGGACAGGATTCTGAAGCATTACGTTCAGCAATGACTATAGCTACACATATGTTATTGCCGTTTAGACCCAAACGAAGAGATCTAAAAACTTTAGATCATATGGAACAAGTTTTAAAATTAGCAAAGACAGTAAATCCAAATCTGAAAGCTAGAGCAATTATTACTCAGTGTCCAACTCTTCCTTCTCAAGTTCAAAGAATTTTAGATGCAAAAGAGGCATGCAAATCATTTGGTATTGATGCATTGAATTCAATCACAACAAATCGAAATGTTTATGATGATGCAGATGAAAATGGGCTTTCGGTTTTTGAAGTAAATAGTGATCCTAAAGCGAAAGCTGAAATTGAAAGTATTGCAAGAGAGTTTTTAGGAGTATAACTATGGCTGGTTTAACTGGGCTAAACAAAAAACCTGAACCTACTGAACAAGATAAAATGTTAGATGCATTTATATCTGGTGCAGAAAAGAGGGTAAAGGCTTTAGAATCAAGTGAAAAAAAATTTATTCGTTACACTTTTTCTCTCAATGAAGATATTAGTAAACTAATTGATGAGCTGGTTGTAAAAGGGCAAAATGCAAGAATAAATCGTTCAAGTATTGTTCGAGCAGCTATAGAAAATTTATCGACATATAGTGCAGATGAATTAAAAGAAATATTAAATAAATAAATAAATTAAAAATATCCCACTTTTTTAAGGGGGATATTTTTTATCCAAGTTAAATTTACTGTAAGTCCCCGGTGAACCCTATAGATATTTTTAAATTCAGCTCAGGCTCTAGCAGTGTGGTGGTAATTTATCTATTTGAGTTATTTTATATGAAGGCGTCCTTTTCTGCACAGACACGGATCTAGGCTATTCAGCTTGGCTGACTGAATTGATGTCATGATGTTTGATGCACATTGTCAAATTCTTTATCAAGCGAAACTCTGAATCAATGCTTGTAATTGTTTCACTATGATGAGTTTGAGTCCAGTGAAATGTTGCTTGTTTCAACCGTAGAGCTTTGAATACCCAGTCCATCATGTATCAACACTTTCATACAATGACCACGCTTATTCCAAAACAAGATAACCTCAATGTTGCGATTTGACATGGTCAAAGGCTTTTAGGACATGAGAAAGAGCAGTATAAGTAACTGCTCGCATAGGCACTGTTGCAAATAGGCTGACATGATAAGCTAAATATCTTATTTATTTCGAGATACAGCAGATGAATCCCTTCCATGGTCGGCACTTTCAAGGTGAAATCATTCTTTGGGCTGTTCGTTGGTATTGTAAATATGGCATCAGCTATCGTGAACTTCAAGAAATGCTCGCTGAACGAGGTGTGAATGTTGACCACACCACAATTTATCGTTGGGTTCAGCGTTATGCTCCAGAAATGGAAAAACGCTTACGCTGGTATTGGCGTAATCCTACAGATTTACATTCATGGCATATGGATGAGACTTATATCAAAGTGAAGGGGCGATGGACTTACCTGTATCGTGCAGTTGATCAACGGGGTCATACGATTGACTTTTACCTTTCCGCTAGACGGAACAGTAAATCAGCCTATTGTTTTTTAGGAAAGATCTTCAATACGGTGAAAAAATGGCAAATTCCACGGGTCATCAATACAGATAAAGCAGCGACCTATGGCCATGCTTTATCACGGTTAAAGCGAGAAGGAAAATGTCCAGTAGATATTGAGCACAGGCAGATTAAGTATAAAAATAATGTCATTGAATGTGATCATGGTAAGTTAAAGCGGATCATCAGGGCCACATTAGGATTCAAATCTATGAAGACGGCTTATGCCACAATTAAAGGTATTGAAGTCATGCGTGCACTACGTAAAGGACAAGCATCGTCATTTTATTATGGTCAGCCTCAAGGTGAAGTGTGTCTAATCAACAGGGTTTTCGGTCTCTAAGCACTTTTAAAAAGGAACTTCATCGACTCAAATCTCTATTTGCAACAGTGCCAAATTTTTTTGCCTTTTAATCACGGTTTTTGAAATTAGCCAATAATAATCTCTACAGATGAAATAAATTTATTATAATCATCCTGATAACAAAAAGGATATACCTTGTGCGCCATTCTTATCATATTGAAAAACATTACATCGAACGTGCGGGATGGTTGCGTGCAGCTGTGCTGGGGGCAAATGACGGGATTATTTCAGTCACAAGTCTCGTGGTGGGAATCGCAGCCAGTGGAGCATCTACCCATACTGTACTGGTGACCTGTATCGCCGGATTAATATCTGGAGCTGCATCGATGGCTGCAGGTGAATACATCTCCGTTAAATCGCAACAAGACATTGAAAAGAATGATCTGCAGATGGAAGAACGTGAACTGCAACGCCATCCTGAACATGAATTAAATGAGCTAAAAAATATTTACATACAGCGTGGATTACAACCCGCTTTAGCGCAAGAAGTCGCGCAACAACTGACTGCACACAATGCTTTAGATGCACATGCGCGTGATGAAATTGGTATTTCAGATCATACTTCTGCCCAGCCGTTTCGTGCTGCCTTCTCTTCAGCCATTGCATTTACTGTAGGCTCATTATTTCCTTTAATTTCAATTATGCTTCTGCCTGAGCGATACTTAGAGAAAGGCGTCATGCTGATTGGGGTATTAAGTCTCGGAATTATGGGTGCCTTGGCCAGTTATGCGGGCGGCGCCAGTATTTGGAGAGGTTCGATTCGGGTAATGATTTGGGGTATTATTGCCATGTTATTCAGTGCTTGGATTGGATCATTATTTAATGTTGCGGTGGCATAAGATCCTTTTTTGTATAATCCAAATATTCCCACTCCATGAGGAGTATAGATAATAAGTCTATAGAAATACCTGACCTATCTGACATGCTTTATATCAATAAAGCATGTTGTTCTAGGTGAACAATATGCCTATTTTCTATAGTTATAGATCTAAATCATTTCATTTTTTTAAAAAGCATACTTTTTAATACATTATCTTTGAAAATAAAATGGTGGATTAATGCAGCACAAGCATGTAAACCTACGACTGTAATAAAGAAGTTACCTAAAAATTGATGCATCTGACCAATATATTTAACCTCTCTAACACTGCTCAAAAGTGGCAAATTTAAAGAGAATACTTGGAAGTTATCAGTGAAACTCGATAATGCAAGCCAGCCCGCTATTGGAACGACACATAAACTTACGTAAAGCGTAAATCTGACAATTTTAAATAATTTTATTTGATACGGATTAATGATCTCATTTTGAGGAATACTTCTTTTATAGAGAAAAACAACACTCAACCGCACGAAAAATAGAATAAATATTGAAATTCCACCTATAACATGAATCTGGCCCTGCAAACCTGTTCTTGTTGGATCTCCACTCGTCAAATATACAATTACAACTAAAACAAAGGTAATCCAGTGCATTATTATCATAGGTTTAGGATAATTATTGTTCATATTTTTTTCCTGAATTTTAAATATTGATGTGTGTTGATAAAAACGGAGGCTTTCGCTTGGGAGGATTCTAGACAGCCAACCTGTAAAAGTCCTCTGCCATTTGATTTGGTGTCTTAAAATCCAATCCTTTTTGGATTCTTTGCTGATTATAAAATAGCTCTATGTATTTTGTAATATCTGCTTTCGCTTTTTCCCTCGTTTCATAAGTACGATGGTGTATAAGTTCATTCTTTAATATGCCCCAGAAGCTTTCAATTGGTGCATTATCAAAGCAGTCTCCACGCTTACTCATTGAACCTTGAAAATCATATTTTTCAATCATATTTCGATATACATGACTGCAATATTGACTGCCTCTGTCTGAGTGAACAATTAAGCCTTGTGGCGGTTTTTGATTCCGAATAGCCATTTTAAGAGCATCACAGACCAACTGTGCTGTCATACGTTCATTTAGACTATAGCCAACAACCTGCTTTGTATAAAGATCCTTTGAAGCAGCCAGATATAGCCATCCTTCGTTTGTCCAAATGTAGGTAATGTCACTTACCCACGCGTGGTTTGGAGTGCTCACGTTAAATTTTTGCTCTAATAAGTTTTTGTAGACGGGACGGTTGTGATCACTGTTTGTTGTTCTTTTAAAGCGCTTATGGCGCTTGCAAAAGAGTTTATTGACCTTCTTTATTGTACGTACTGCATATTGGCTAATTTGAACACCTTGAGCGTGTAAATGCTTACTCAGGCGAATATAGCCATAGCTTTCATTGGTCTCCTGATGTGCTATTTTCACCATGATAGTCTGCTGATTTCTTCGAATTTGTTTTTGGCTTAAGCCACTTTTCAACCACTCATAAAATCTTGATACTGAAACTTTTAACAGCTTCGCCATTATGGTGATTGGGTATGTATCTTTATACTGTTTCATGCAGGCGTACCTCACTGACTTTCTTTGGCAAAGTACGCTACTGCTTTTTTTAAGAATTCTCTTTGACAATAGTTCTTTTCTTAAGACACTATCAATTAATAAGTTTCATGATCTAAAAGTTATTATATTACATGTATCTATTATAGTTATAGTCATCTTGTTTTTAGAAGATATTGTTGTTTTTGGTGGAACTTTAGCCAACTTATATGCTGGTATTTCTTCTAGCCTAGTCATATTAGCAATAATTTTTACTTGTAAGCTATTAGATAATGATCATCACAAAGACGATGAATAACTTAAATCGCAAGGACTCATTTATAATTACTCTTTTATTTGAGCATTTAATTGAAGTTAAGATTAGAGGGCACTGTTGCAAATAGAGATTTGAGTCGATGATGTTCCCTTTAAAAAGGGCACTGTTGCAAATAACCACGAATGGTAAGCTGAAGACTGTTTTAGCTAAAGGTGCAGCATATGAATCCTTTCCATGGTCGGCATTTTCAGGGCGAAATCATTCTTTGGGCTGTGCGCTGGTATTGTAAATATGGCATTAGCTATCGTGAACTGCAGGAAATGCTGGCCGAACGGGGTGTGAATGTTGATCACACGACTATTTACCGTTGGGTTCAACGTTATGCTCCTGAAATAGAAAAACGTTTACGCTGGTATTGGCGTAATCCTACAGATCTGAGCTCGTGGCATATTGATGAAACCTATGTAAAAGTGAATGGACGATGGTCTTATCTGTATCGTGCAGTCGATCAACGTGGCGATACCATTGATTTTTATCTTTCTTCTAGACGTAATACCAAATCAGCATATTGTTTTCTTGGAAAAATTTTAAATAATGTGAAGAAGTGGCAAATTCCACAAGTGATCAACACGGATAAAGCACCCACATATGGACGTGCTTTATCACGGTTAAAACGGGAAGGTAAATGTCCACCAGACCTTGAGCACAGGCAGATTAAGTATAAAAATAACGTGATTGAATGTGATCATGGCAAGCTAAAGCGGATCATCAGGGCCACATTAGGATTCAAATCTATGAAGACGGCTTATGCCACAATTAAAGGTATTGAAGTCATGCGTGCACTACGTAAAGGACAAGCATCGTCATTTTATTATGGTCAGCCTCAGGGTGAAGTGTGTCTAATCAACAGGGTTTTCGGTCTCTAAGTACTTTTTAAAGGGAACATCATCGACTCAAATCTCTATTTGCAACAGTGCCACTTCACAGTAGGTCTTGAATACAACTTCTAAGTTCGACATTGAAATACAAGCTGAATTTTAGCCAATTTCACTAGAACTGACTTGAAAAATAATGAGATAAAACCTAGCCTGAGTATATTCGGTTGGGTTTTTCTTATGTGTATTTTTTAGCGAATTGCAAAGAAATTAAATTGGTCAGATCATCGTTATCTTATTGTTATCATATGGACTGGTATTTATATAAAATCAGGCATTTAGTTGAAAATATGTTTTGTAGATTAAAACAATTTAGAGGGATAGCTACTCGATATGACAAGCTCAAAAGAAATTATCAAAGTGCTGTTGCCTTAGCCTGTATATTTTTATGGCTACCTTTATAGGTTTAATTATGAACAGTAAATGTCAACAGACCCTAATTGAATCTGAAAAAGATTATCCTTCTACTTGGGCAGCAATCACAGCTATTGATCCTAAAATCGGTTGTACTCCTGAAACATTGCGTGTTTGGTATCAAAAATATTTAGATCAACAAAATCCTGTCAAAATACAACAGATATCTGATCAAGAAAAAATGAAGGGTAATCCCCCCTAAAATACTAGCTCTTTAAAAGAGGCAGTATTATGCTTTTACAACATGGTGTTTAACTTGAGAAACTGAATTTAAAACAATCTACTGTAACTCTTCCAGACAGATATGAAATTAATCCACCCCTAGCCCCTTAAACACAGCATCTACCGGATCTGCATAAAAGCTGGTCTGGAACTTGGTAAACAGTTCCACAGGAATCGTTGGGATATCTGCCGCACTACTCATTGGCAAAGCAACCTTCTTGGCACCCGCATCAAAAGCAACTTGCAGACATTCGGCAATACTTTCCACCGGTGTCACTGAACCACCCAAGCTCATATCACCCAGTACCACCATCTGACTTTGAACCGATCGTCCTAAGAGGCCAGAAGCGAAAGCCACTAAACTTGGCAGAGCAAGATGGCTGAGCGGGCCGGTATTCTGTAATTCCACCACATGTAAATGGAAATCATGTTCCAGCACCTTACTCCCCCCCGAGATCCGGGATGCATTGGCCTTGAAGTAATCAAAAGCAATCTTGACCTGCTCTTTGGCACTACTTGAATTCCATAAGCCAGATGTCGCCAATTTTCCTGAACCTTTAGTGACTTGAAGTTCTAAGCGGTATAAGCCTGGCATGCCCTTATTACTGAGGCCAATGGTATACAGGAAGCCTGGTTTAGCAGGACCTTCGGGAATAAGTCCACCTCCACCCTGCTCTTTGACTGAGACAAAATGTTCTTCTCCAGAAAATCTGACCAGATATAACTGTCCAGGTATTGAGCCTGAGAGATATAGGCCTCTCTCATCACCGTTTCCATAAACTCAATCAGTAAAAGGTTCCGTTCTAAAGCCCCACAAAAAGCCACCTGGGTCGCCAGCTCATCATCGCCATCACGCAAAGCTTTCCAGAAATCAGGTTCTAAACGCTCCAGGCGCTTGCGAATAGCGGTGGCATTGCGTTGCGCCGAAGCCGCAGTTCTTTTTTGCAGAATATTGTCAATCTGAATGGCCTGATGCCATTGTTCTGGAGTCGCTTCTCGTAATAACAGATCCGCGATCAGCCGGCTTTCACGCACCATCAGGGAGCCACCAATCAGGTCACTGTCATAATGAAATTGTTCTAACATGGCCAATCTCCTATGAGGCCTGATCAAACAGGTAAGACGACAGCTTTTCGATATCTGAGCGTTGTAGTACCAAGGGATATTTCAAGGCATCATCCGCCTCAGCCAGCGTGATCGCGGCCTGATAGCGCTGCAAGGTATAGTGAGCCAGGGCTTTTTTCACCGGAATCTGTAATCTGCCATCAGGCATGCCGAAGTCTTTTTCGACCAGCGCTTTTTGAGCTTCATTCAATTTTGGATTCGGGATCAGCGTCAGTACAATTTCTTCATGCCATTGCTGATCCTGAGCAGGGTCTACTGACTCAATCGCCACCACAACAGGTGTGCGATCAATTCTGGAGAGTAAAAAGTCCTTAAACTGCTTGCTCTGATGGCAATAGGCACGGACATGCCAGCGAAAACCGGTATACACCAGGGTATGTGGGGAAATCATGCGTTCATGCCACTGCGGATTCTGCATGGAGGCATAAATAATTTTGAGACAGCTTTGTGTTCGACAGGCACGCAACACTTCCCTGATGACTTCAGGACGCACACTGCGATCAGGTAATTGAACTGCTGCAAGATTCGGTTCTGGCATCGCAATCAGGGCATGCGATTCACTGACCAAGCCCGAGAGCATATTGAGATATTCATTGATATGCGCTGTAGTCAGTACAGGCTGGAAGCTGGCTTTAGGCACATAACCCTTGACTGAGGGATCATGAATCAAGGCATCGGGGTTATACAGCGTATTATAGCGCTTGATATCCGCAGAAGCCTGTTGTCGACTCAGTCCAAACCAGCTCATCAAACGATTGGTAACCAAACGACCTTCCCAATATGCAAGGAGCTCGATCGCCCGCATCCTAAGAAGCACCTCATGCTTATCTGTCGTCATATACCAATCAGTCAATAAATAGCAGTTTTAAGATTACCCTACAGCAAATATACAGTAAAGATTTTTGACGGTATTTAAAGGTAGTATTGCAATCATCAGATAAAAAATATACTAGTATCCTGATGATAGCCGTCAAAGTACGATCTCTAGCAGATCATGGATCCTGGTATAGCGCGTGAATTGAGCTAAGTTTTAGAATGAGAGCAATATGGGTTTTAGATTTCGTAAAAGTATTAAATTATTCCCGGGTTTTAAAATTAATCTGACCCATAAAGGCATCAGCAGTGCCAGCATTGGCAAACCTGGTGCTTCTCTAAATATTGGGAAAAAAGGTACGCGAACCAGTGTCGGCATTCCAGGTACGGGACTATCTTACTCTAAACACCAACCTTACTCTAAAAAGACCCGTGTTCCACAACCGACATCGCTAGAACACACGGAATATAATCCTCAGAATTTAGAACAACCGAAGACAAAGATCTGGCCTTGGATTATTTTTGGAATATTGTGTTTTATGGTGGGTGCCGTCATTTTTTAGCAAGAACCGCATTGTATTTTAATCAAAAAAAATGCCCAGATGGATGAATGGGCAAACTAAGGAATTAATATCCTTCAGAAACTCCAGCGCAATTCTCGCTACTTTCAGTAAGCGACTCTGGCTCAATCATGAGGGTCTGACTCAATCGAATCGAGGTAAATCGATCCATCACAATTGGAGCAGAAATTATGCTTGAATACATTCTTGGATGATGCTGAAAAGTCTTTGAGTTTTAATCAATAAATAAGAGTATTCATGTCTACCCTCAACTTTACTTATTTTCAGATAGCAACCAATCGAGAGCACTCATTTTTACAATACCATTATAATTTGCTTCAGCCCCTATCGTGTCTAAGGTAAGTAAATATTTGGGATACGAATCAGAAATTTTCTGTAATGGACGTAACTCTCGGCTGAGTGTCTCCTCATTGAGCGTTTCTAATGCCACCTGATAATAAGTTAAATTCTGTAAAGTATCGACAGCAACAAAATCAATTTCATATTCATCAACCCGCCCTACATAGACCGTATAACCTCGTCTGACAAGCTCAAGATAAATCACATTTTCTAAGATATGACCTTGATCAGCATTAGCATCAGGCAACATAATCCGGCGCAATCCGACATCAACTAAATAGTATTTTTCAGAGGATTGTAATAACTCACGCCCGCGTACTTTAAATTGTGCGGCACTATAAAATAACAAACTGTCCTGTAAGCCCTGAATATAGCGTTTTACTGTTTCAAATGAGATTTTAACCCCGCTTGAAACAAAGGTATTTTTAATTTTATTGATGGAAATGGGTGAGCCTGTCACGCTTGCCAAATATCTTGCGACACGCTCGAGAGAGTTAATATCAGCAGTATTCAAACGAGGAATAACATCTTTAAACATTACACTGGCATAGACCGCTTGCAAGTAATCATAGGTTTCCTGCTGACTAGTCATGGCAAGCGTATAGGGGAAACTACTGTGCGTGTACATGGCATACAAATCACGATTGGATAATTGTTGGATGATCGGATTATTTTCAATATGCCACTGTTTAAACTCTTGGAATGACAAGGGTAAAACATGTTGCTCGATATAGCGTCCTGTGAGTAACGTCGCAAGTTCTCCACTTAGAAAGAATGCATTTGAACCTGTAATATATAAATCGATATAATCCCGAACATATAAAGAGTCGACTACTTTCTCAAAATTTGTAACATGTTGTATTTCATCTAAAAAAACATAGTTTTTTTTACTTTTATCAACTTTGGACAATACATAATCATGTAGTTTACGGTAATCGGTGAGTTCTTCAAATTCCATAAATTCGAAGTTGATGGCAATGATGTTTTCGGCTTGTACACCCTGTGCTTTTAGGTCTTGTTGAAACATCGCCAATAAGGTGGATTTTCCAGAGCGACGCACACCTGAAAGTACTTTAATGACATCACGGTCTTGCCATGTATTCAGAAATTTTAAGTAGCCATCACGTCGAATATTAGCGCTTCTCATTATTTACACTTAGAATCTAAAGTTTTAATAAATTCTATCAAATTTTAGAATGTATATGTAAATATATTTAGTTTTAAGAAAAGTTTAAAGGTTAAGTGAAACATTCAAAGCTACTGTAGAAGCATGTAAACATGCAGATCTGATCAAAATCCAAATTCTGTCTTTTTGATTATTTTCCATGTCATGTTATTTCATTGATGCTACGAGTTAACTGCTATATAAATTAAGTGAAAAGTAAATGGAACTAAGATGTTAACTAGAGTGGAACTCATTTTTGTTGTGCTGATGGTCTCAGCCTTAATCCTAATTGCTTATGAAATGCTAAAAGGTTTATTTTAGAGCATCTATACAATTTTTGATCAAAAAAAAAGCCCACAGAGGGAATCTATGGGCGAAACTAAGGACCTTGACGGTCATTCAGAAACTACAGCTAGTTTCTGGTTGTGATTCTGGACTGAATTAAAAATAACCACATTGGCTGAATGTATCAAAAGTTAAATCATGTGATTAATCATTGATACATCTGCAAAAATGAGCTCATCGCTCTGTTGATTAATACAGTAATTCACCAAACCGCTCTAATCTCTTCCAGACTCAGATCTGATTTCATTCTATTACAGATGGGATGAACCAGCAGACCATTCTCTAGAACACCTTGCCCACCTACGGCTTTGGCAATCCGATGATCCGATTCAGTAGAATCAAGATAGATCAATCCATCACAAATGAGGCAAAAGTTATGATTACCCACCAGAAAATTGTGCTTAAGCAGACTCTTGGTTAATGCCGAAAAGGGGTCGTCTCAGGAAACGGAAAATATAGCACGCTAAGGATTTTCACTCCGACTTCTTTTAACGATATCCAACACGGTATTTTTGCTTAGATTGACCAGCCGACCGACTTGTCGATAAGAGTGTCCAGCAGACACCAACTCCAACACTTTAGGTGCCAGACGATCTGACTTGGTACGTTGACCAGGACGACGACCAAACACAACGCCCCGCGCTTGTGCCGCTGCTACACCAGAGCGCACACGTTCACGTAGTAAATCTCCCTCAAACTCTGCTAATGCAGACATCACAGAAGCCATGAGCTTTCCCTGAGATGTGGAAAGGTCAAACTGCAAACCTGTTTGTGCCACCAGAGATACCCCGAAATGCCCAAGATCTTGTAATGACTGTACGAGATCCACGGTGCTTCTGCCCCAGCGTGTCAATTCCGTCACCAAGATGGCATCGATTTCACGAGATTGCGCCATGGTCATCAAGTATTTTCTTTGCAATCTCTCATCCTTACTGCCTGATGCAGTTTCTTTCCAAACACCGACAACATCGTAGCCGCAACGATTGGCGTAGGCACGTAGGTCATATTCCTGTCGTTCGCAGGACTGATCGTTCGTTGATACTCGGCAATAAATGGCCGCATTCTGTCCCAATTGAACCTCCTTGCGAAATTGCAGCGCAAAGCTAAGCGTGGCGGTACAAAATAATGTACCTTTAATAGTTTAGTTTATTTGGGACTAATGAGCCATGCCGCGCCATTCTATTTTGTCGTCCACGGAATTGGGAAGCCTGTTCGAAATTCCAGATGATAGAGCTTTTATGCTTCAGCATTACACTCTGAGTGATTCTGATAAATCCATAGTCCATCAACATCGAGGGGCATCCAACAAGCTAGGCTTTGCAATTCAACTTTGCTACATGCGTTACCCTGGAGTGATATTGGGTATTAACGACGAACCATTCAAACCCTTACTTTTCATGATGGCTGCTCAACTTAGTATATCAGTGGACTGCTGGAATGATTATGGTCAGCGCGAGCAAACAAGACGAGAACATATTGCCGAATTGAAAAAAGTTTTTGGGTTCAAACTATTCACCTTGAGTGACTATCGGCAATCGGTCAATATGATGGTGGATTTGTCCCTTCAGACAGATAAAGGTCTTATTTTAGCCACAACTCTCGTTGAAAATTTACGACAAAAATCAGTCCTTTTGCCAGCTATAAATGCAATTGATAGTATTTGCGCAGAAGCAATCACATCTGCCAACCGCATAATTTATACTGCTTTGACGAGCTCACTTTCAGAAACTCATCGTCAAAATATAGATGCTTTGCTGAACCGTAAAGAGGGCAGCAAACTGACAATATTGGGGTGGCTTAGACAGTCACCAGCTAAACCAAACTCAAAGTACATGCTTGAGCACATTGAGCGGCTGAAGTGCTTACAAGCCATCGATCTACCTGAAGACATTGGAAAACACGTTCATCAAAATCGCTTACTGAAAATTGCTCGCGAAGGTGGGCAAATGACTCCTGCTGATTTGGCCAGATTTGAATCTCAACGTCGATATGCCACTTTGGTAGCAATCGTTGTGGAGAGTATGGCCACGATCACCGACGAAATTATTGACCTGCATGATCGCATTATTGGAAAGCTATTTGCTATCGCAAAAAATAAACACCAGCAACAATTTCAATCATCAGGTAAAGCGATCAACGACAAAGTGCGTTTGTATGGGCTTATCGGGAAAGCCTTGCTAGATGCCAAGCAAAATGGCAGTGATCCGTTTGCCGCCATCGAAACTGTTATTTCATGGGATGCTTTTGCAGCAAGTATTACTGAGGCAGAAAAACTGGCGCAACCCGAAGACTTTGATTTTTTACCACGAATTGGCGAGAGCTATGCAACTTTACGCCGTTACGCGCCAGAACTTCTTGCCATACTTAAATTGCGTGCTGCCCCAGCAGCAAAAGATATGCTTGCCGCTGTAGAGTTGCTCCGCAGCATGAATGTTGATAATACACGAAAAATCCCCTCTAATGCTCCAATAGCGTTTATCAAAAAACGGTGGGCAAGACTAGTCTTTACCGATGATGGTATTGATCGCCGCTATTACGAAATATGTGTGTTATCTGAACTTAAAAACTCGCTACGGGCTGGGGATCTCTGGGTACAAGGCTCTCGCCAATTCAAAGACTTCGATGAGTATTTAGTGACTGCTGATAAATTTAATCAGCTAAAACAGTCCAATGAGTTACCTCTAACCATTACTACTGATTGTGATCTATATTTGCAAAGTCGCCTTTCACTATTGGAGCAGAAATTAGCAATCATTAATCGCATGGCAGCGACCAACGATTTGCCTGATGCGATGATCAATCAATCTGGTCTAAAAATAACACCTCTCGATGCCGTGGCTCCTGATACAGCCCAAACTTTAATTGACCAAACAGCAATGCTGTTACCACATATCAAGATCACCGAATTATTAATGGAGGTCGATGAATGGACAGGCTTTACTCGACACTTCACTCATTTGAAAACGGATGACACTGCGAAGGATAAAGCGTTATTGCTCACGACCATACTGGCTGATGCAATTAATTTAGGGCTGACGAAAATGGCCGAATCATGTCCTGGTACAACTTATGCCAAACTCTCATGGCTACAGGCTTGGCATATCCGTGATGAAACTTATTCAACGGCATTGGCCGAATTGGTGAATGCTCAATTGAAACAACCTTTCGCTGAAAACTGGGGAGATGGCACTACCTCCTCATCAGATGGCCAACGCTTCCGCGCAGGTGGCAGAGCTGAAAGTACAGGACATATCAATCCAAAATATGGCGCAGAGCCTGGAAGGTTATTTTATACACACATTTCTGATCAATACGCACCATTTAGCAGTAAGCTGATCAATGTGGGCGTTCGTGATTCAACCTATGTTCTTGATGGGCTGCTGTATCACGAGTCTGATTTACGCATCGAGGAACACTACACCGATACGGCTGGATTCACCGACCATGTTTTTGCACTCATGCACATGCTAGGGTTTCGATTTGCACCACGAATTCGTGATCTGGGCGATACGAAACTCTATATTCCAAAGTCAGACATAGACTATGCCGCACTTAAACCCATGATTGGCGGCACACTGAATATCAAACAGATTCGTACTCATTGGGACGATATTTTGCGTCTGGCCGCATCAATCAAGCAAGGGACTGTCACAGCGTCGCTAATGCTACGTAAACTCGGTAGTTATCCACGACAGAATGGTTTGGCATTGGCATTACGAGAGCTGGGGCGTATTGAGCGCACACTGTTTATCTTGGATTGGTTGCAAAGCGTAGAACTACGCCGTCGGGTTCAAGCTGGATTAAATAAAGGTGAAGCCCGTAATGCATTAGCGCGCGCCGTTTTCTTTTATCGATTGGGTGAGATTCGAGATCGAAGCTTTGAGCAACAGCGTTATCGAGCCAGTGGCTTGAATCTAGTGACCGCCGCCATTGTATTGTGGAACACGGTTTATTTAGAGAGAGCGACTAACGCCCTACGAGGGCATGGTCGCACAGTCGATGATACCTTGCTGCAATATCTGTCACCGCTGGGGTGGGAGCACATCAATTTAACTGGGGATTATCTATGGCGAAGCAAAGCCAAGATAGGTGGTGGAAAATTTAGGCCATTGCGCGCAATTGAAAAACCTTAGCGTGCTATATTTTCCGTTTCCTGAGACGACCCCTACAA
>NZ_AMFQ01000095.1:0-625 GCF_000335555.1 Acinetobacter sp. WC-743
TGATATTGTTGGTTCAAACAGCAACATCAGTACAAAAGTAAATGCAGGCAAAGTAGAAGTTGCACTATCCAATACATTGGACTTAGGTACTACAGGTAGCGTTACTACGGGTTCAACTGTAATTAACAATGCTGGTGTTACGGCAACTCAAGTTACCGCAAACAAAGTCACAGTTAATAATGCACCAACAGCAGGTACAGATGCGACCAATAAAACTTATGTAGACTCAAAAGCAGCGGCATCAAGAACAGAAGTTGCAGCTGGAAGCAATGTATCTGGCGTAGTAAAAACGACAGGTGCAAATGGTCAAGATGTTTACACAGTTAATGCCAATGGTACGACAGCCTCAGCAGGCTCATCAGCAGTTACAGTCACTGCAGGTACTAAAGATGCAAACAACGTTACTGACTATAAAGTAGATCTTGCAGCAAGCACTAAAACAGATATTCAAAAGGGTGTAGATGCGAAGACCGCTGTAGATAGCACAGGTTTAAAATTCAAAGGTGATACCGCAACGACAAGTGCGACTAAGAAATTAGGTGACACCGTTTCGATTACGGGTGATACGAACATTAGTACAGTTGCAACAACTGATGGTGTACAGGTTAAGTTAAATCCAAACTTA